>NZ_CP118975.1 GCF_029024305.1 Mammaliicoccus vitulinus | reverse complement strand
TTCTTCAACTCCTTTTATTGCTTTATTCCAATTTCCTTATTGGTCGGAACCTACAGGGCTTTATGTGTTGTTGAGTTGGTACTTTCTTGGGATTAATCCCAATTCAAGTCCAACCAACTCGCTAACAAGTTAGCTAACACATAGCCCATTCCAACCAATAAGTTTTCTCGGCATAAATGCATGTTCTATAAGTGCATACCTCTATCTCGTTTTTGATTCTTTTGTTGTTCTTGTTGCTGTTCCTGTTCTGAATATAATTCTGGATTCATTTTTTTATCTAAGTTTCCTGCTAAACCATTTAGTTTTGGTTCATCTTCTGTTAACTTATTAACTCTTTCCGCAAAGGTATTTCTTCCTAAAACTCGTTCTAACTCTTTTAGTAAGATTTTTAAAAGCTTTAACGCTATTTCTATATTCTCTTTAAGTGGCTTTGCATTTTCGTAAAGTTGGTTAAAATTATCGTCTGCGTTTTCAATACGCTCAACTGCTTTATTTAATAAATCATCTTTCTCTCGTATTTCCTTATCTTTATCATCTAAGGCTCTACCAGACTTTATATACTCGTAATCTTCCGAAATATCTTGAGCAGCTTTTATCTGTTTCTGAAATTCATTGAAATCTTTTTGGCTTATTACAACATTTCCAGTTTCTTGTATTTCTTTGCTAAATAAACCACCTACTTTTTCAGTTTCTTGCTCATACGGAACATTTATAGGCTTTTTAAGCGTATTTAACGATTTTTGGTACTCTTGCATTAATTTATCGTTCTTTTGCTTTATATGGTCTGTTTTTTGGCTCTCACGTTCATATTCTTGCTTATGATATTCTGTTTTTTGTTTATACTGACTTATTTGCTCATGTTTAGCATTTGTTACTTGTCTTGATTGCCCACGTTCTAAATCATATCCTCGTTGTTTAACATGCTCATTAAATCTATCTTGAAACGCTGTTAAAGCTTTTTTATTACCTACAACTTCTTTAGCACTTAAACGACCATCATCAGTTATTGGAACAACGCCATAATGCATATGTGGTGTTTTTTCGTCCATGTGAACTGTTGCATATAATAAATTATCTTTACCGTATTCTTGTTCTAAAAACTCTTTAGCATATTCAAAAAACTGCTTTGTATCTTCTGGCGTTTGATTATCAAAGAAATCATTGTCTGATGTAATTAAACCATCAATGTGTTTAATCGCGTCTGTTCTAATTTTTCTTTTGCCTGTATAATTCTGTTCGATTTTTTCATCAATCAAGTTATTAAAATTCTGTTTATTAGCATTTACCAAATCATAATTTAAGTAAGTTTTACTATGGTCTATATCTTCATTTTCATAATTATTATTTTCTCTTTGAACATGTTTTTGTATGCCCGTTGTATTTGTTCCAGTTTTAACTTTTGAAACTCTAATAATAGAATACGACATATAAAAATCACTCCTCAGCACTAAGGTTTTATAGGTATTTAATACTTTAAGTCTAACACACTAGACTTATTTTACAATAAGTCGTTAATACGTGTGCTCTGCGAGGCTTAAACCTGTTTTTGCTAACGCAAAAAATGAGTGGCAAAATGCTAGCCACTCATAGTTCTAAACCAAAATATAATATAACTATTCAAACTGCTTTTCAGAACGTTTAAATACAATAATCGTCAAAAGACAACATAAAATAATAAGGATAGCCATGGCTACAAGAATATTACTATACACTCCAGAAGAATAATTTATAAATTCCAGAACTAGTTTACGATTAATCAATTGTAGTGACAATAAACCTCCTACAATTGCTATACCTGTTCCCTCTGATAAAAAACTTGTGAAATTTAGCAAACTCATTCCAGAAGCAACTTCTTCTTCAGAAAGACTACTTGATACTATTTTTGATATAACTGTTTTAGTAAAAGATAATCCGCCCATAACAAATATAAACATAAAAGTAGTCAACCACATACTAAACTCAACAAAAAATGCAATAGTTAAAAAACTTATAGAGATAGACAATGATCCTAAAATAAAAACAAATAATGATCCTTTTCTATCCACTAAAAAACCACCAAAATAACCAAAAACAATAACACTCATGGTTCCAGGAAAAATAACACTATTACCTATTGTCGCTACATTTACATGATAAATAGTTTTCATCATATAAGGCACCATTGATATAAAACCAGCTACTATAGAAAATATTAGCCCACCAGAAAACAAACCAAGCATAAACGGAATGTTTTTCCCTAGTTTAGGATTAATAAAAGGGTTAGAAACTCTTGAAATATGTTTAATAAAAATCACAAAAAAGATTGTGAAGAGTATTAAAAAAGTCCAATTATAATTTGTCGTAAATAACATAAAACATATAATACTTATAGACATTAAAACAATACCTACGATATCTAATGTATTTTTTGTTGATTTACCAGGTACCATTACTTTAATAAGAAAAGGTATAGTTACTATTGTAATCATAGGAAGTATAAGTAGGTAAGACCAATGAATATAATGTGCTATTATTCCCCCTATTGAAGGACCTAACCCTTCACCTAAAGCTACAATTGATCCTATAAAACCAAAGGCTTTGCCTTGTTTTTTTCTTGTAATATTTCTAGCTACAACCACCATAATCAGTGAAGGGAATGCAGCAGATCCTACTCCTTGTACTAACCTACCAAAAATCAAAATAAAAAAGTGATTGTGACCAATAAAAGCAATCAATGAACCAAGACAGCTCAAACTAATACCAATAATTAACAATTTTTTTATATTTATATAATCAGATAATTTTCCATATACTGCTGTTCCTATCGAAAAAGTTAACATATATGCAGTGTTTACCCAGTTTGTAATTCCAGGAGTAGTATTAAAATGATTTGCAATATCAGGTAAAGAAACATTTAAAACCATTTCATTTAATACACTAAAAAATGAAAGAATACAAAGCCAAAATAAAACGCTATAAAACAAACCTTTAAATTTTTTATATAAACTAAACAATTTTACCTCTTTACTTGAGGTGACTAAAGTTTATAGGGGTAAATTATTCTTTCACCTCATATAAATTCCCCAAATTTTTAAATAGACACTTCATAAAAAAATCCTCCTAAATTAGAATAGTTTAAATATATCATTTTTGTTCAGTAATGTTAATATGTACACTATTTCCAAAATTTAAATTCATGTTGCCAAAAATCGATTTGTTTTTGCAATTGTTTTTCGTTCGCTTTTAAAGTCGATTTCATTAAGTCCGTTAAATCGACTGGCGAAATTTCTTTTATCAAATTCTTATATTTTGTTCTAGAATTTCTGTGAAGCTTTCCCCATTCTTCTTCATCACTCAATAACATAAAAACTATTGCTCTATCCGCAGTGCGTTGGATAGTTTTCCAATCTGGTTGCAAGATATGTAAATCACTAAAGCAATCATTCCAGTAATCCACCATATCTCTTTTAAGTTCGATTTCTACACGCCATAAATGTTCAGACATAACTTCAGCATCTGCATTATCTTTACGTTCTTGCTTTTTATTATAAATTCTAATAAATCTATTACTATCTCTCACGCCAAAATATTTTGTTTCTGGCTTACCATTACGACCATAAAAAATAGTTTTCTTAACTGCTTTATCAGACATTGCATAGTAGTCACTCAAATCATCTTCAAAATCAAAGGCTAAATCTAATCTTGTAAAACCGTCATCTTCCATGTAGCTTATTATATTTTGTTTTAACCAAATCATTTCATCTCGTGTAAGTTTGTTTGGATTAAATTCAATACGCATATTACGTCTATCCCAACTATCTGCTTTCACTTTGTCATATTCAATATAAACTTTTTCTTGAAGTGCTTTAGCTTTAAACTTTGTTTGAAGAATATCCCAAAGTCTTATTTGGGGCTCTACACTCATAAATTTAGAAAGGGCTTGAGCGTTGTCTCGGTTGAGATTTCCAACGATCGTCATTGCATCAAAACTTAATTTTGGATCAGATATGCACACAGTATGTGCGTCCAACCGGCTATTAGAGTAGCCGGTTTTAGAAAAATTGTCTAAATCGTGATTTTCCAAATGATTTGAATGATTTGCATGATTGTTTTTATACATAAAAAATCGACTCCTTAATCTCAATTTCGTTTAAGGAATCGCTCACCCAAATATATATCTTGATGTATATTTAAATATCGTTTAATATCTAAATATACAAGATTATAAAAACAACTCAGTGTTTTTTTCTTTGAATGATGTCGTTCACAAACTTTGGTCAGGGCGTGAGCGACTCCTTTTTATTTTGTTATTAATATAACACTATCAAAAGACTTGGTCTAATCAGATCAAGTCTTTTTTTATTTAAGCATTTGTATTATCTGGTAAACAGTTAAAACTACTAAAACACCAAGTACATACTTACTTGTTATAAAATTCTCAAAGGCTTCTCTGAATTTCAT